>NZ_CP011478.1 GCF_001010805.1 Spongiibacter sp. IMCC21906
AACCAAGAGAAGGACGGGGAGAAAGGCGCGTTTTCCGACAAAATACAGCCATCTGTGAGGCCGTTTACTCCAAAGGAAGGGGTAAGGTCTCGCTCAGCCCGAGCGCGCCCTGTGAGGCGTTTCAGCCTCTTTGAAACATTGTCGCTTGTCCAGGTAGGGGCTCAGCTTTAATTTCCATTGCCTTCACGCTGAGTGCCTTTCGTCGTTCAAAGTCTGGTGGCTTACCAGGGACGCTTGTTCGCCCTGATTTCCTAGGTTTCTGAATCTGGCCTGCCAGCCCGCCCATAAACAAGTTAAACCGGCCTTTGCTGGTCAGTGTGCCAGGCTTCTCTGGCTTGTCGCCCAGCTTCTCCTTGAGACGCTTGCTGGCCTTCCTCCGCTCAATTTCCAGCATTCGGGTTAAACCAAAAGCGCAAACAGGTGTTCGATACAGCCTTTACAGCTGCCAGGCCGCGCCAAGTGCCGTCTGGCTGGAGCTGCCTGGGCTGCGCGACGGTTAGCAAGCCTGCGGCCTTAAGGTCTTTCACGGCGCGTTCCACGCGCTTTAAGCCCATCCCACTATGCGACGCTATGACGCTAAGGGGCAGGTTAATAAATCCCTCTTGAGTCGGGATGCCAACCCGCAAGCTGGTCACGTCACAAAACTTGAGCAAGGCCGCCAGGGTGCGTAAACAGGATTCCCGGCGCTCACTGCGCTGCTGCCGGTCGCTGCCATTGGCTAAATCGAGAGAAGGGAGAACTTTACGAGGACGATAGTAATAGCCAGTAATCCGCTCCGCACACAAGGTGAGGACGCGAGGCACACCACCTTTCCCTTTGAGTATGGGTTTATCCAAGGTGAAATTGGGGATTGCCGGGTTATGGCCACAGAAGTTGCCCCCGATATTCTCCCGAAATTTGTAGGCATGTACTGCCAAATGCATCCCCTGGTTCAAATGCCAGGGAAGCCACCACCATCAAAACACCCCTCTTTGATGCTCAAATTTGGGCAACATGAGTTGCGAACTGATGGGTTCTTGCGTATATTAAATGAACGCAAGGGCTTCCCAAGCCTGAGTATTGAATGCTGGTCCTGAGCGCCAACTCGTCAGCATTCACCGAATTTAAAACCCGGCCTCGCGCCGGGTTTTTCTTTTCTAGTCGTCGTTAAACTCTACCGTTACACTCCTAAAGCCAATTTTTTCGCATCTTCCAAAGCGCCATGAAGCCGTCTGTAGATCTTGTCGTCTTCAGTGCGAACTCGGGTAATGCGTTCCTGGTTGCCATTCGCTTTCTCGAAAATCAGCAACCAGCGGTCGCTTTCCATTGGCGCAGGGACAATCGTTGCGGTACGCAACAACCCTTCTTGGAACATCTGCTTCAGCATCCGGATTTCCACGAAGGAAGCCCCCAAATAAAAATTCACCAACTTTACCAATGCGAATAACTATACTCTTTTACATAAAAATCACAACCAGTTACCACAATCACGGCACTTTCATCTTGAATTGGTACCAAAACAGCACTATATTGGTACCCCATTAATCGGTACTAATAAAACACTACTTTAGTGCTGCTTTTATCCAAATCTAGTACCAAAATGACACAGGAACGGTACCAATGATCGTACTTATCGGAAGTCAAAAAGGCGGGTGCGGAAAATCGACAACAGCCGTCAATATCTGCGCGGAGCTGGCTAAAAATGGCCACGATGTCGTGCTAGTTGATGCCGATCGGCAATGCACAGCAGCAAATTGGGCGCTAGACCGAACAGCCAATGAAGCCCTTCCTACCGTCCATTGTGTCCAAAAATACGAGAATATTAGGGACACCCTTCAAGACTTAGACAAGCGGTACGGCTATGTCGTGGTTGATGCTGCCGGTAGAGATAGCCGTGAACTGCGAACAGGTATGACTGCCGCTCACTGCCTGATCGTTCCGTTCCGCCCGTCTCAACCTGATCTAGACACCCTTCCCAATCTCCAGGAAATCATTACTCAAGCCAAAGATCTTAATCCAGACCTGACGGTATACGGCCTGATCACTATGGCCCCAACAAACCCCGTGGTTCACGAAGCCGACGAAGCCAGGGAATACCTGAAAGACTATCCAGAAATAAACCTGCTCAACACCATTATTCGGGACCGGAAGGTGTACCGCGATGCGATGAGTGAAGGCATGGGGGTCGTGGAAATGGGCAACCCCAAAGCAACTGAAGAAATCCAGGCACTGATGCAGGAGGTATTTTGATGGTAAAGCGCAGACAGCCATTGGCCACCGCACAGCCAAGACAAGAACCCACTGCTGAACAAATAGAAGCTTTTGCCTCTGGAGTGGATGGGGATCAGCGCCTCAACCAGTGGAACCTGAACCCATGAACCCAAGGGCGATCCGGGACTACAAGGCGATCCGCGTTCCCTTTAACGAATACGAATACACCATGCTGGAGAAGCTTGCCACAAAGACAGGGCGCTCAAAGCTTAACGCCATCCGGTATGCGATCACCAAGCTCGCAAATGAAGACTAAAAAGGCTCCCTTTTGGTACCAAAAAGGAGCCTTTAAGGCGCTATTTTGATGCCTTTTGAGATTGATATGGATATTACTGACCCTATAACAGGAACAACCTACTCGATTGAACACCTGAAGCCGTTCAATGTGACCTATGAAATTAAGGTAGACGGGGAGCCAACCGAGGTAACTTTGCGCGTACATTTTGCTTCGCATTGCTATACACGTTCCAGGAAAGAGGACGACCCAGATCACTCTGTATTATTTAAAGAGCAAAAGAGAAGGGGGCCTGACGACGAGCGTGTATTCTGTCCTGATAGGTGGGAGTTTTCTAAAAAACTTCCAGATATCATCACAAACTTGCACAGCAAAGGGTGCTATCCAGGGGGAAGCAAAGAGCTATTCTACCGCCATGAAGACGCCCCAAAGAGCAACCCGCAACACGGTTGGTATATTTGTACCCGCCTCAGCGCAAGTGACAAGTACCAAAACCTAACCCTGAGCGTACGTAGCGCCCACTGGAGAACAAACAGGCCCGTAGATACCCGAGGCGGGACTAAACGATTCTATGCCTTGTTAGCGCAATTTTACGCCACAGAAAAACAAAAAAGAGAGTGGCTATAAAGACAAAAGCCCCGAATAAATCGGGGCTTTTGAATAAGAAAGTGTGCCGGGCCTCTTTGAGTATCTTCACCAGCGGTAAAGACCAGCGCAAGCTGGCGGCATGGGCGCTACCCGAAGGACACCGGCTATCGCGCTCCACATCTAAATAGTACGTTTTTCAAACAAAAAACTCAAATATTTTTAGTATTTCCAGTCTTACTATCAAACTTCGGCGCTTTATACTCCGTATAAATAGCACCATAAAAGCACCATTTTGGTACCAAAATGGTGCTAAAATCGGAGCAGTGGGAGGACTTGAACCTCCGACCCCTCTGCCCATATCATGGGTAACGCCAGCTACTACATGACATGTAGAAAACAGAGTGCTCTATCCAACTGAGCTACACCGCATAAATCTATTTATTCAAACCACCATCAATGCCCTTGAGCTTTATCGGCCTTTTCCTACGCAGACGATCTTCCTCTTTTTCCTTCCGATCTTTAATAGAGGCAAGCTTTTCTTCTGCATAAGGCTCTGCCTCAGAGATCAAACCGTCAAAATGGTACTTATTTGTTTTGTTGCCTTTTTCCTTATCCGGACGGTACTCTCGGCGTAAAAGTCCTGCGTGCTCTAGTGCTGCTATCCTGCGCTGCACGGTTCGAGGGTCAACTCCAATGGCTTGAGCAATGGTCTTCTTTGCTGGATAAGGCTTGTTCTCCGATTCCCACCAATAAGTGGACAGATATAGGAGAATGTTGATATCTAAAGCGTCCAACCCTAACGCATGCTGCTTCTCTACTAAAATACTAGGAAACGCCGTCCACCCGGCTTCCATCAGAGTCTTCCCCCATTTTTTTTCATTAATTTTGACCGCTTCTACGGCATCCCTCTTTTTCTTTTCCGCTGCTGTAACCATTCTTAGAGCCCTCTATTCAGATCGCCTTTGAACCTATTGAAAAGGTATTCTGCGGCATTTTCAACAAACTAAGGGAGGCATTAGAGCCTCCCCCGTAGAGAACAGAAGGCCCTCAGGGTGGGGATTACAATGCCCCCACTCATAGAGTACCTTGCGTCTCCCAAAGTAGACGCAAACATTAAGCACATGAATCAATGCAGACGTACGGAATGCAGACACAGTAGATAAATATGGGGTGGGGGTGCCAATGCCCCCAGGGGCGGCAAAAAAACTCACAAAAACATCCTTTACCTCCTCCACAGCTACCTATTTTTAACAGCTACAACCTAATGTATCTCCACCCGAGCCAGTTACTCACGCCCCAACAAACAGCGCTGCCCAACTGGAAAAAACTTACGATCACTAAACCACCGTTTTTTATACACCCCAAGACAGGCCAATTTCGCTAGCGAAATTGGCCTGTCTTCCGTTCAAAAACCCGTATAATAATCAACGTACAAAAAACCCACCTTTTATAGACAGGAAAAGGCATGATTATCGGATATGCCAGAGTCTCTACAACTGAGCAGAACACCAGCCTTCAGGCTGATGCCTTGACCTCATCCGGTGCCGAAAGAATTTACCAAGAGGCATTATCCGGGGCATCGAGAGAGCGACCGGAGCTAACAAAATGCCTGGACGCTCTCCGACAAGGTGACACCTTGATGGTCTGGCGCTTAGATCGGCTAGGCCGAAGCCTGAAAGACCTGGTAAGCATCATCTCTGAGCTTGAAGAGAGGGGTATCGGATTTCGCTCGATAACCGAGGCCATCGACACAACGACAGCCGGTGGAAAGCTGGTATTCCATATATTCGGTTCCTTAGCTGAATTTGAGCGATCACTAATTCAAGAACGTACCAAAGCAGGCCTTAATGCAGCACGCGCTAGGGGCCGGAAAGGAGGAAGGCCGAAAGCCTTGTCAGAGGATCAGGTGAAAAAGGCGCGGGCCATGCTTACCGATCCAGCCATGACAAAAACAGAGGTCGCAAAGCACTTTAGCGTGACCAGGGCTACACTCAATTCTGCCCTCTCTTAACAATCCATTCCTATCTCTTTAATAGAGAGACGAACTTTCGACTGAATATTGTTATGTGCGAGAAAGTATTCCATCACTGGATAAGTTTCTTTACCAGACTTGGTTTTTTTGGTGGAAAAAGCGTCTTTAAGTGATGGCACAACCAGCCAAAAATCTAGCCGTTTTCCTTCATAAACTTTAGAAAGATAATTCGATGCTGTGTATAAAATAATTTCTATATTTTTACGAGATATTTTCGATAATTTTAAATATTTACACTGGATATAAACCCGTCTTTCCGCGTCTTCCGCTATCAGATCAATCCCACCATCGTTAAACCCTTTGGCTAATCCATGTTCTATAACACGGTACCCATCATCAGTAAGAGACTGAGCAATATACTTCTCGTAAATATATCCCCAATCTGAATATTTCAGATCCGAGTATTGGATCAGATCAACCTTATCGTCAGTAATTATTTTTATTCGAGCTTCATCAGCTTCAATAAACATAGCTCCATTACGTAACCGACGGCCCAGCCCTTTCATTAAGTCCAGTTCCCCAAGCTAGCTAAATCAGCCAACCATTGATAGGAAGACATATGTGACATACTCTTAACTCCCTTAATACTAACTCTACGGAATGGAATCCTAATATGTTGATTTTAACAAGAAGAACAGGTGAAGCGCTGATGATCGGTGACACCGTCACCGTGACAATCCTCGGCGTGAAGGGCAACTAGGTAAGACTTGGAATTGAAGCCCCAAAAACCATTGAGGTTCACAGGGAAGAAATTTATCGCGCTAAAAGCGCACCCCAAAAGGATCATTGGGATTCGTTTTTTCTATCCCCTGACAGACCTACAGACGATTTCTTCAACGACAGATAGAACCGTGGGGCGCTGCCCCACACCCCGCAATCAGCCGTGATTGATCCTCGGGGAGCTGGAAAGGTAAAGCCATTCCAGCTCCCTCGTCAGAGGCTACAAAAACCTTGCCTGTCCAGTGTAAAGCCTCCGGCCCAAGCCTTCCCCCGTTCAGACTCACTCGATGCTCTCGCTCGCTTAGCTGCGGCCTCAGCCTTGGCACTGGACAGACACACAACCTGGCAGCCCACACTCAAATGCTATCAAAGTTGGTCAAGATCAATTTCTATTTCAGAATCGTCCTGCCGCTCTAAAACTGCTTTAGCTAGCTCATCGTCCTCCTGCCTTTCTTCCTCGGAGGCCGAGTCATCTATGTCCACTCCAGCTGGAAAGGGCAAGATATTCCCGTCAGAAAACCCAAGAATTTCTTCATCGTCCGGTGTCGTCATAAAGACTCCCTGAGCACCCAGCTGCTTGGCTTCGGCCAGCAGCTCCGCAAAAGCCCTCTCTTTACGAGATCTAAATTCGATAATTTTCATGGCATTTTCGCTAGCGAAATTGCGCCCACGCTAAAGCAAGCGCATGGTTGAAATCAGTTTTGACCCGACGAACCCACACCAGATGAAGCACTGCTACCAACGCCTGTCTGGCTTCTTGAAGAATTCGTGCTGCTCTTGGAAAGAGAGGTAGACTGACCGGCGGTTTTTACATCTTCTCTGGAAACTTCGTTTACATCACTATCCAGGTACGCTTTAGCTAGTGCCACCTCATTCACCTTTGTAATAGTTGCAGACCGGCCAAAATAGACATTCTGATCCAGCAGGGTCATCCCACCCTGAGTAGCCTTATCTGCCAAAGGATCAATCGTAATGCCACCACAGCGCCACCCCACGTTGTTTGATATAACACCACTCAACGTCGGCAAACGGCAGCCCTCATTGATATTTTTTACAACCAACTGCTCTATTTCATCCTGATCTGGCAGTCCCATCAAAACACGAAGATAAAAAACCCTACCGACTATCCTATCCAGATCCTCACCCAAAAAAATTCCAATATTTTTTCCCGCAGCAGAGCGCTCTGAACCGACACCCCATCCTTCAAGGTCAGTAATCACTGCCTCTCCAAGCTTGGAGTAAACGTAATAACAACGTAAAGGCATTGCCGGATTATCAACCCGCTGCCCAATAGCCTTAGATACCTGTTCCATACTGCCGAGACGGGCAAAAGCGTTGTCCACGGACTTGTTCATGCTCCAAGTGAAGCCCAAAATTGCCAAACCCTCTTCCTTAACAAATCCATGCGAAGGCTCATCAGCCGGGATTAGCCAATTCGTATCATTTGGTCCACTGTTAGGCTTTAGCGTGTAGGAACCAGGCTGCTTGTATGGGAAAGCTGTTGGAATAGCAACCGATCCTGAATACAGACGGCATTGCTGCAAAATATACTGAACATAGTTGAGATCCTGCCGATCTTTCCCCTGAAGCGCCATCTCCGTTTCTGCAATAATCGGGGTCAACACCGAGGACAACGGGATCTCAGATGTGGACGTAAACTCGGAAAGCACTGTCCTGGAAAGCTCTTTAGACCTCAATTTTTGTCGAGCCTTTGTGTCCAGACGCTGCGAGCTCTCCTCAGCATTTAGTTGCTTAGTACGCTGAATATCACGCTCCTGAGTATAGGTGGTACCACGCTCTCCACCTGTATCGACCCCAGGAGCTGCGCTTGCGAAAATCGGCAGGAAGGCCAAAAGAATAAGATTCAAGTGCTTCATCGCGCAGCCTCCTTATCCATTTCCAAAGCGGCTCTTAGCTGCTTTAACTCCACTTCCTTCTGCTGAAATGAAACGTCATAGGTCGAGTCAATATCGGCCTTATCCTCTCTCAACGAAGCTAAATCTTGCTCGATCTGATGAGATTTTTCCTCCCACCTGGCTAGGTCTTCCTCACTGGAGCTCGACCCCGCTATCGCTTGACGCATTTCCTGAAACTCTAAATCGAACTCCTTTTGCTGGATCTCATGGCCAACGTCATAGCGTTTTTGTTCGACCTTTACCTCCTGCTGTCCAGAAAGCGCAAAGTACAAAACAAGCCCAGCCAAAGGCGTGGCTGCAAGGATGGCTTGAGCAATACCATTCATAGTGTGTCCCCATTATCAGTTACTGTGGCTATATCCATTTAACGTAGTCTGGGGGCAGCAAAGCTGCCCCACTTCCATTGGCTGACAAAAACCTGCCAGCTGCCTATACACAGCCCCTGCATGGTCGAGGCGCACCCTGGTTTTTAGAAGTCTTCCATACCTCTAAAAACAAATAGCTTCACCGACTGCTCTGGCGAAAGCTTTTCACTCTCCTCTGAGTTCTCTACCCAATACCCAATGTCCTTCTCTTTCATCAACCTCAAAAACAAGGCCTGAAGACTCGCCGCAGCATTCTTAGTTTGGCAAAAATAGTAAACCCTAAAATATCGCTTCGCCTCTATATTCCTAATGTGCCCTCGGATTATTTGGATATAGCGCTGTGGCGTTTTCCTACTCCGCTCAACCTCGATAGCTACTGGAACAAGCCGCTCGTCTTTAACCGGCTGCATGACAACGCCATCCGGATATACAGACCAACGATCAGGGTGATTCTTTTTCTTTTCTTGTGCCGGTAATAACCTGGTCGGCGTCCAGTCTTCAAAATCCAGGTCAATTTCACAGTGCTGCCGACACCGCTGAACATCGAGAGTATGGGCAATAGTGGTCGGGGAAACACCACCCACCCGATGACTCCGTAGATTAACAGTCTCCACTTCCTCTGGCGTAAGCCCTTCCAAAACGCCACTCGACGTAATACCCCACAGCGGAAGCGCTCTCCCCTCCATAAATTTCACTTCATCCTTAACCAATAGCCCTCGCTTCGCCATTCGATTAAGGACATTACGAGCAGCCCTATCTCCAACAGCCATTTCGCGTGCCAAAATAGCCGTAGTGCTGTAAATCTCATCCCTTAGAAACTCCAGCGTCCAGCGCTCCTTATCCTCTGCTCTCTCCTTCCTCTCAGCAGGATCGGCTATCAAATATTCATTCATCGCCAAAATCTATTTCCAATGGATTATTAGACAAAGCTTCTTCGCCACCACTAACGGCTGATTGTCTCGGACTCGCCTTCTTTCCCGGCTCGTTCGAGACCTGAAACGACTCAACACTAATAGCCGCTCTATCCTTATTGACTGGTACCGGACTGGTACCAATAAAGTGTGGCAACACATCGCTGAATAGCACCGCAACGCGCTCCGGAAGGTTCATCAACATATTGGTATCCACCAAATATGTTTCTGATTGCCGGATCATCCGGTCATCATCCAGGATCTCAGATTGAGCCACATTCCGAGCAATATGCCTGACCTCTTCATCAACCAACTTGATCCCGGATCGCTTAGCGATCCATTCGGCAGTGTCGGGATCTTGGAGACGGTAAATCAGCTTTATCGCCGTATTTTCGATAACAGACCCTACCACCGCGTCGGCATCCAGATCCGCAGGCACGTCCCGCAGATCTGACAATGACTGGTGAGCAACAAGAGCATGTAAACCTTTATCCCTTGCTGCACCGAAGATTTCCATTGCTGGCTTGCTCAGGTGGTATTTCAATTCGTCCAGGAACACACACACCGACCGGGGCTTTTCCATTCGATCCCGCTTTTCGCAGATCTGAACCAGCCGAATCATGAGCATTCGCTGAGCTTTCATCACCGGTGAATTGCGCATCGAGCCGACGACATACACTACTCCGCCCTGCTCAATGACCTTCGCCAGATCAACACCCACACTCCTGGCGTTGATACTCTCCAACTCGGCCATTTCTTCATAAGCCCCCCAAAAACCAGCAGCGGCTTTAACTTCCGGCAGGTTTTGAACATCCCGATAGCAACCGGAGAAACTTGGGTTCTCCTGGCGAGCCATAAACTCCGCTACAGCTCCAGCGGCCTTACGATCATTGAGGCGGTAAAAATCGGCATCGCCGCCTTTCTCCCCAAGGGAGAAAGCGGCCAAAAACATTTCCTTTAACTCTGCTCGACTGGCTCCGATTAGCGGGTTTATCTGCATAGGCTGACCATCGCGCAGATCCACAAAGTGATAGGGAACGTTGGCGTGAAGTGCCGCCGCATAAAGTGCGTGCGGTGCCCACTCGTCATTTTTTGGATCGAGGGCAATAACCGCTTCACCTTCCAGAACCGCTTGGCTTAATGCCATCTGCGCGGCCACCCCTTTACCCGCGCCAGTCGTGCCGGCAAGTTGGATGTGGCTACCAGTCCACTGTTTGATAGGCACCCTCACAGGGTGTCCTGCCTTATCCAACCCAACCGTGATAAACCCAGGCTGATAATGATCCAGGACATTGAACAGCTCTGGTGTTTCCGGCAGCCGATTCCTGACAGTCCTCACATCCGTTTTTTTATCTCTTTCCTGGTCTGAGCGTTGAGTGATGCGTTCTCTCCACGCCACAACTTTGGGTTGCCACACCCGAAAAAAATGAAATCCCAAGGCTAACCCGATAACAGCACCAGTCACCCAAACATAAAGAAAGACCAGCGAAAGGCTCACCTCTCCAAGATGCTTTTCAACGAGAAATGGCAAACCAAAGTGAAGTACTGGCCCCAAAATTACGCCGATAGCAGCAGGTACCAGATACAGCTCCCAGCTCTCTGCCTCTTCTAGTTTTTGGCCGATACAGACCACCGAAAAAAAACCGGCGATCACACCAAAGACAAATCCTGCCGATTTGTAGGCTGACACCAACCAGGCTAAAACCCCGGCAAAATCCAAGATGAGATCTCCGGTCATGACGCCACCACTGCTGACGCCAGCGTCAGTCGGGGAGCCGCCGAACGCAGTTCGGTGGGGAAGTCGCGTCCAAGCGATTCCCCCTGGAGGCACATCACCCCAAAGGTGATTGCCGGAAGGCTGGGGGGGCCGCTCATCAAAATCGGCCCCAGCCGATTTAGCGCACCCCAGTGCGCGGTTGGTGAGTGGGGGGCGTAGCCCAGCGCGTCGGACAGCGGCCGACAACCCGCTTTTCGGGGCGACGTTCAGGAGCGCCCGGAACAGAGGATTACCGGTAAGGGTTCCCTGGCTAATTGCCAAATTAGACGAGGGCCGGTAAGCCGCCGTGGAGGGCCGAAGTTGCCATGTTGCAAACGACAGTGGCACATGGAAACTGAAGCCCGCAAAGCGGGTTGTCGGCCGCAGCCAGACGCGCCCCTGCAAACGTAACGCAGCGTCCAGCGGAGTGAAGAGCGCAGCCCATGCAATGGGCGAAGAGGTTGTTTGGTGGGGCGTCCAGCCACTCCAAATAACCCATCTTTTGACTTTTATACAACTATCAACGATCTTCATTATCGTTCTTTTTCCTCGTTCCGCATCCATTCACGAGAAAGAAGATACAAATATAGGTACCTGTAAGCAAGCTTTTTTCCGGTCGGAAAATCCGTCAAGGGGTTGGTGCGGCCGCAGCCGCGATAGCGGCGAGGACTCGGCCCCTTGACGGATTTGGAGACTGGATAGCCTCGATCTGAGGGGCATGAACAAGCGCAGCGCCGGTCATGCTCCCGAGGATCAAACACGGCTGTTTGTGGGGAAGTCCAGAAGGGGCAAAGCCCCGTCTGGGACAACTGAAGCAAAGCGTAAGGCGTCAGTTATAAATAAAACTCTCTCGCCTTTGGCGAGGCATTTTTCAGCCGTGTAACGGCTAATAACTGATCTTTATTAAACATATCTGAATTAAGGACGGACACTTAAAAATTTATTCACAGACACTTAAATTCTTTGTTCTAACGAGCAAAGGGCTCCAGCCTTGCTGGAGCAGCGACAACCAAGAGAAGGACGGGGAGAAAGGCGCGTTTTCCGACAAAATACAGCCATCTGTGAGGCCGTTTACTCCAAAGGAAGGGGTAAGGTCTCGCTCAGCCCGAGCGGCGCCCTGTGAGGCGTTTTTCAGCCTCTTTGAAACATTGTTCGCTTGTCCAGGTAGGGTGCTCAGCTTTAATTTCCATTGCCTTCACGCTGAGTGCCTTTCGTCGTTCAAAGTCTGGTGGCTTACCAGGGACGCTTGTTCGCCCTGATTTCCTAGGTTTCTGAATCTGGCCTGCCAGCCCGCCCATAAACAAGTTAAACCGGCCTTTGCTGGTCAGTGTGCCAGGCTTCTCTGGCTTGTCGCCCAGCTTCTCCTTGAGACGCTTGCTGGCCTTCCTCCGCTCAATTTCCAGCATTCGGGTTAAACCAAAAGCGGCAAACAGGTGTTTCGATACAGCCTTTACAGCTGCCAGGCCGCGCCAAGTGCCGTCTGGCTGGAGCTGCCTGGGCTGCGCGACGGTTAGCAAGCCTGCGGCCTTAAGGTCTTTCACGGCGCGTTCCACGCGCTTTAAGCCCATCCCACTATGCGACGCTATGACGCTAAGGGGCAGGTTAATAAATCCCTCTTGAGTCGGGATGCCAACCCGCAAGCTGGTCACGTCACAAAACTTGAGCAAGGCCGCCAGGGTGCGTAAACAGGATTCCCGGCGCTCACTGCGCTGCTGCCGGTCGCTGCCATTGGCTAAATCGAGAGAAGGAGAACTTTACGAGGACGATAGTAATAGCCAGTAATCCGCTCCGCACACAAGGTGAGGACGCGAGGCACACCACCTTTCCCTTTGAGTATGGGTTTATCCAAGGTGAAATTGGGGATTGCCGGGTTATGGCCACAGAAGTTGCCCCCGATATTCTCCCGAAATTT